>NZ_JBSPKW010000027.1:0-40368 GCF_053848065.1 Mesorhizobium sp. BHscii
TTCGCGCCTCGTCCGCGGTTGGAGCTTTTTCAGAAGCTGCGACTGCGACGACCTCGAGGCCGCTGTCTTTGTATTTGTCCTGCAGCTCCGCCAGATGGGGCATCGCCGAAACGCATGGGCCACACCACGTCGCCCAAAATTCGACGATGTACAGTTTCCCAGGCTGGAAGGCTGTCAGCGGCTCGCCACGCAGCCAGCTCTGCACCTTGATGGCAGGGGCCGGGGAATCCATTCGAAGCACCATGTCGCTCTCCAAAGCTATTGCCAAATGTGTGTCTTTGTCGGAAACGGAACACACAAACTAAAAGATTCGCACGTCTTGCGTGGTCAGCCCTCAGCAGGGTTGCCATTCGTCAGTTTGAGCAAAGGCCGTGCCAGCACGCTCAAGGCACTGCGACCAATGCGTGCCGACCGCTCGAGGGCCAGCAGTTCAACCATCTCGTCCAGCGTGGTGTCCTTGCAAGCCTCGATCAACCCGGCGATGAAGGCTTCCTGCGCATCGAGACCGGAGGCGCGCCGCCAGCCCTGTGGCCGAGGCGTTCGCTCGCCGATTTTCGCCGCGCCATCCAACGGATCGCACTCGATATCCCCACGCCGAACCGCGCCGCCGCCTGTCGCGCCGACGTACCCTCATCGCAAGCCTTCAAAACCAGCGACCGAAGGCCCTCACTGAGTGTCCTTGCTATCATCCACCTCATTAAAGTGGACGTTGAATCAGCTCAGAAAAGCTGTGTCACATCACAATCAATTCATCGATCTGTGGATGTGCTCTAGCGCTCGCCGGCGTAAAATTGACAGTCGGCTCGTTGAGCAGCAGCACTTCGGAGCTGGCCAAAAGTACGCGCGCGATCTCCACGACCTGTCTGCCTCGTGCAGAACAGCCAGCCTGCCTGCCGATCGCTGACTTTTCTCTAGCGCGATTGATGAGGCGCGGCGCCGTGCGGGTTGCCGCCCTCAATCGCGAGCAGGATAGCGTCTTTACACTGCGTTGGCTCCGCACCGTTTGAAAGATCTGGACGACACGTTTGAGGGGCTTGAATCAACGAGCCACGACGATGGCCAGCCGCTGAAGGACGGATCGAAGAGGCCACCTTGCCATTGCGGGTTCGTCAGTGCTGTTGTTGCCTCCTTGGGCACAGATCCCAACTTGCTCGCGTTTCTACGCAAGCATCATCCCGAGTTCTGATGCTCCATCATCGTTCCGCGCGCGAAATTCGCGGCCTTTGGTGCCGCGGCGGACCCAAGCGAACGCTCGATCCGTGGCATGAACGGCGACAACATGGGCGCAGCTAAATCTGGCCGGATCTGCTTGCGGCCGACCTTGACGGCCAAGAGTTTGTCCAGACTATACGACCCATGTCTCGGGGCATCGATGGAGAAGTTGAACCGAAGGGGCGGCTGCAGAGCCGGTTCTGGGGTGCAGGCGAACTCCTGCACCTTGGCTACGCTGCTAGCAGGATAGCGCGAGGAGTACCGCTTCCAACAAGGTTCGCGCCGAAGACGCTCCGTTTTTTTTGGAGAACCAATGCCGCGACTTTAGCTCACCGTTTTTTTGGCGCGGCGCCAACCGGCCATCATTGACGACGGCCCGCCTGAGCCCGTGAGGCAGGCCTTTGCTGCTGCGCGCAAAGTGGGCTCAGGGACAGCATAACATCCAACCCAGGATGGCAACGGCGCACAGACCCAGACTTCACTCGCCCTTTACGGCGTACTTGCGACGCGCATGCACTCGCCAAAATTCGCCCGATCAGGCCAAAGCATTTTCCGACGTGTCATCCCCTTCATCTTCCGTCTTCCGGATGCGGTTTGGTTTCAGGAAATCCTTTTGTGGAACCGCACAGAGATCTCCTGAACAAACCTTCTCACCCCTGTAGTTGGCCAGGGCCTGCAGCAACCCCGGTCCATGCTTCTGTTTCAGTTCGTCTGAGCCATGCTGCCAATCCGCGAGCGACTTCAGTGCCACTTCGATCAACTCGATCGCGCGATCCTTGTCGCCGCTCTCGTAAAAGTACTGACCGAGCGCCGGGAACGCGCCGTCGCCTGCCGGGGGATGCAGAGCCAGGATGTGTTCGGACAGCTCCTTGCCCATCGCGAAGCGCTCGGCAGACGGAAGGTACGAATAGTCCTCCTCCGGATGGAAGAGTTGTTCCAGCACCTGAGACAACCAATCCACGGAATTTTTGTTGATCGCGTCGCGAACCAAGAGCTGGATGACCGGCATGCCCGCCCGCATGTCGCGCATTTCGTGAAGCAGCAGATTCGCATGGCACGTGCGGATATCGGGATCGTCCGGGAACAAGGCGACACCCTCTTCGATGGCCGAGAGCGCCGTGTGCCACTCCTGTGCCTTGAACGCCGCGTAATACTTCTCCAAAATCGGCATCTTCACCATTTCGGCTTCGCCTTCGGCAATCCGCTTCGCATCGCCGGCTTTCGCTTGCTTGCTGGTGCGCCAGCTGCCGTTGATCACTTCGGGCAAGACCTCAGCGAGGTCCGTTGGAAGACCGATAAAGGCGATGGCGCCGTCACGATCGACAACGAACGAGGTCGGAATCCCGAGGGAGAAGCTGGGTTTCCTCCAAAGCTTGTTCATTTCGCCTGTGAAGTCGAACGCGATCCGATAGTTCAGATACGAGCAGTTTTCGGTCAACCACGCGTCCAACTTGGTTCGCGCCTCGTCCGCGGTTGGAGCTTTTTCAGAAGCTGCGACTGCGACGACCTCGAGGCCGCGATCCTGGTATTTCTCCTGCAGCTCCGCCAGATGGGGCATCGCCGACACGCAGTGGCCACACCACGTCGCCCAAAATTCGACGATGTACAGCTTCCCAGGCTGGAAGGCTGTCAGCGGCTCGCCACGCAGCCAGCTCTGCACCTTGATGGCGGGGGCCGGGGAATTCATTCCAAGTACTACCATGTCGCTCTCCAAAGCTATTGCCAAATGTGTGTCTTTGTCGGAAACGGAACACACTAACTAAAAGATTCGCACGTCTTGCGTGGTCAGCCCTCAGCAGGGTTGCCATTCGTCTTGAACAAAGGCCGTGCCAGCACGCTCAAGGCACTGCCACCAATGCGAGCCGACCGCTCGAGGGCCAGCAGTTCAACCATCTCGTCCAGCGTGATGTCCTTGCAAGCCTTGATCAACCCGGCGATGAAGGCTTCATGCGCATCGAGACCGGAGGCGCGCCGCCAGCCCTGTGGCCGAGGCGTTCGCTCGCCGATTTTCGCCGCGCAATCCAACGGATCGCACTCGATATCCCCACGCCGAACCGCGCCGCCGCCTGTCGCGCCGACATACCCTCATCGCAAGCCTTCAAAACCGGCGACCGAAGGTCCTCGCTGAGTGCCCTTGCCATCATCCACCTCATTAAAGTGGACGTTGAATCAGCTTGGCAAACCTGTGTCACATCACAATTAATTTCATCGATCCCTGGATGGGCTTTAGCGCTCGCTGGCGGTAAAATTGACGCTCGTTGAGCAGCAGCACTTCGGCCCTGATCAAAAGTACGCGCGCGATCTCCACGACCTGTCTTTGCCTCGTGCAGAACAGCCAGCCTGCCTGCCGATCGCTGACTTTCTCTAGCGCGACTGATGAGGCGCGGCGCGGCGCGGGTTGCCGCCTCTGTCGCGAGCAGGATATCATCTTTAGCTTGCTGCGCTGCCTCAGCACCGTCTTCCTTCTTACGCGCTGCTTCGCCTCAAATGAGGCGCCTGACGCGTTGGATGCAGACCTCAAGCCTGTCGGACGGCAGCTCAGCGCTGGAGATCGGATCTCGGCATGGGCCTCAGCGGAACGCGGAGCCGCCAGGCTGATGATCCCTGCCGCCTCAGATTGGTTGCACGCCGGTGTCGACGCGGCCCGACCCCATGTTAACGGACTTGTCCTCGCGCCGCTTGCGCTTTGCGGCTGCGATAGCCGCGATCCGATCGCATGAAGGCCTCGAGCATATGGGGGATCAGAGTCGCCGCTTCGACGGGCTCATACAAGCGGCTGTATTCCGCCGCGTAGCGCTCCAGTTCGTCCTTAAGCGGCTCGGGAAGCGCGATCGTCATGCGGACCGTCCCGAATTTCGGCAATGGACCAAGTTTCAGGTTTCCCATGCGCCGCCTCCTATACAAGGTGCGACAGAGTTATGTTGACCGTTCAGAGAATCGGCATAGGCGATCAGATCGCGATGAACGGTCGCCGGCGTGATCTTAACTGGCCGATCGTCGGGAATTGCAGAGAGTTTCAGCTTGGTCATGATGGATCCTTCGCGCCATATGGCGCCAGCACAAGATCGCGATTGACGATAACGCGAACCGGAAAACCCGGCCGGATTGTCAGCGTCGGCTGGACATTGAGCTGATTGCGCACGATCTGCTGGCCGACATTGCTGAGCGAATCCTGTGCGCCTTCGCGAATGGCCTTGGCGATATCGCTTTCTTCGTTGCTGGAACCAAGCGAGGTGCCGGTGCCAAGCAGCGTCGAGAGCGCTGCAGCCCGAAACAGCTGGCCCCAGTGATGGTCGACCTCGTCCTCGAGCCCAGAGAACCCTTCAGCATCCGTGCCCTGCTGGCGCTCCAGCACAATCGAGGTGCCATTGGGCATGATGAGCCGGTTCCACACCAGCAGCACGCGCGACTGGCCGAAGGCGACCTGGCTGTCATACTGGCCAATCAGTTTTGCTCCTTGGGGGACGAGCAGGTATGACCCTGTCGGGCTGTCATAGACATTCTGCGTGACCTGAGCGCTGATCTGACCGGGCAGGTCGGAGCGGATGCCAGTGATGAGGGCAGCTGGAATGACCGTTCCGGCCTGGACGACGTAGGGGGACGCTTTTTCGGCGAGGCGATCGGGACTGACGGTACGGCGGTCGGGCGCGGCATTGACGAAGGCAGTTTTGCGGTCCTGCATATTTTGTGGTGAGCCCAGCTCGAGCGCGGGCAGTTCGGGCGGCGACGCCAATCCTGACAAAGCGTAGCCGCCACTGTTTGCGCCAGAACTCTGTCGCGCTGAATTGGCCCGCGAATTGCTGTCGGTAAACAGCTTCGCCACGCGGGCGGCCTCGATCTCGGCCAGGCGACGTTGTTCTTCAGGGTCGGCACGCGGTGTTTGGATGTCTGGGACCTGAATCTGCTGACCTCGCTCTTGCGCGCGCAGAATTGGCCGTCCGAGATCGCCGGGCAATGCAGGCCCGAGTTTCGGGACGCCCGAATAGTCCTTCGGCAGGCCTTGCAGTCCGTCGGCGGTGGCTCGGTTTTCCGTGCTGAACAGTTCGGATGACTGCTCGTTGCCGCGCCGTCTGCTATCGAGCGCCCAGATCAGCGTGCCGAGGATCGCGACGCTTGCGACGCCGCCAAGGCCAATGAGCACCTTGCGCGACAGTCGCGTCACCCTTGCGGGCTCTGGTCGCAGCCGCAGCTCCGCTTCGATAGCCGGGTTATATGAATTGGAAGTTTCGCTCATCGAAACAGCCCCACGCCGCGCCGCGGCTTCTTCCCGTCGGTGCGCACGATCCGGACGCGCTTTTCGCTCGTCTTGTCGCCCAGCCTCAGTTCGGCCGCGGCAAACAGCCGGTCGACGACATAGTAGTTCTGGCGGGCGCGGTAGTTGACCAGTTCGGAGCCGCCTGACGGACCAACAACGAAGAGAGGCGGCATTTCACCCTGGCCGATGCCCAATGGGAATTCGATATAGACTTTTGCGCCATCGTCGAAAGCGCGCAGCGGCTTCCAGGGTGCTGGGTCGCCCTCGATCCGATAGCGGAAGTTGAGTTTCTGAATGTCGACGCCGGAAGCCACAGGCTGCGCAGCGGAAGCCTGTGCGTTCTGCCGACGCAGGGCAATCAACTGATCCTGCGGGTACTGCCAGGAGACAGAGGCCATGTAGGTTTTCTCGGTCGAGCGTAGCTCGAGGTGATAGGTGCGACGGTCACTGTTGATGACTAGGTTGGTCTGGAGATCGGGGCGCGTCGGCTTGACGAGAATGTGGACCTGACGCCGGTCCCCTGCCCCGCTTTGCGTATCACCGATGATCCAGCGAACGGTATCGCCGGCGGCGACGGGACCGGAGCCGACAAGTTGCTCGCCCGGCTGCAAAGCGATGTCGGTAACCTGGCCCGGGGCGGCATAGATCTGGTAGAGCGCGCCCTCGCTCCAGGGATAAAGCTGGATTGCGTTGATGAAGCCGTCGCGGACGGGCTGCATTCGCGCGGCCTCGTTCGCCTGGCTTATGCGCAGCTTCGGGTCGGCAACCTCCGCCTTCGCTTTGCCGCTGTTTTTGACCGACTTCAACTGACCGGGGAGCGGAAGAGGCTTCGGCAGTTCGACCACCTTCACGGGGCTAGGCGCATCGGCCTTCTGGACGGCAGGCGCGGCATCGTCGTAGTCGATCTCGGGCGGAATGTATTTTTTCGAGGCGCAGCCGACGAGCGCTGTCGCGGATAGCAGGCCTGCGGCAAGCACGCGCGCCGCCCGTTGGCCCCTTGTCGGTGTTCGTGCGGGACGCATCATGAAAGCTCCTTCGACCAGTTTATGGCGTTGACGTAGACACCGAGCGGATTGGCTTTCAGCCGCTCGGCATCGCGGGGTTGTTGAATGATGATGGTGAGGATGGCGGTCCAGCGTTCGGTGCCGGCCAGGCTGCCGTTCTCGTAGCGGCGCTCGGTCCAGGCGACGCGAAACGAGTCCGGTGAGGCACGGATGACGCTCGAGATCTCGATTGCGACCTGGACTTTGCCGACCTTAGCAAAAGGGTCGTTCAGGCGGGCGTAGTCGTTGAGAGAGGTGGCGCCACGATCGGTTGTGTAGTCGTAGGCGCGCAACCAGTTCTGGCGCACGATGACAGGATCGTCCGCGATACTTCGCACCTGCTCAATAAAGCGGGCGAGATGCCATGCGATGTGCGGATCCGTCGGCTTGAAGTCGGCCATGGCCGGTGCCACCACCTGGGCCTCGCCAAACTTGTCGACCTGAACCACCCAGGGAACGACGGAACCCCGCGTCGATTGCCAGACCAATGCCGACGCGAAGCCGCCGGCGAGCACGAGCGACCCGAACGCCATCAGCCGCCAGCTTTTCGCCTGCACACGCGCCGAGCCAATGCGCTCATCCCACGCTTGGGCTGCGCGCTGATACGGCGTCTCCGGCTGGGTCGTCTTGCCGTACCGGACGGAAGGTCGTTTGAAAGGATTCATCGGTGGTCATCCTGATGGAGAGAAACATTCATCGAGCCGCCGCCATGATCGGCAGAGCGGACGGTATGCGCTGCCAAGCCGGCCCCATGGCTCAGGGCCTGGCCACGCTTCATGCGAGTGGCCCATTCCGGCGGCGAGCCGGCTGTGGAGTTCGAAGGGGACGCGGTGGCCGGTCTGGCAAAGGAGGGATCGTTTGCGGCTGCGGTCATGCTGCCAACAGGCGATTGCCCGCCGGTAGCATTCCATCCCGCAGAACGACCGGATTGATTGCTGCTGCCGAGCGCCGACGCGGCGCGCGACATGGCTTGCCTGACCGGCTGAAGGGCGACCCCGACCCCGGCTCGAGCGACACCGCCGAGACCGGCGGCGACTGCGCCGGCACCGCGCTGTCCCGACGCTGCTGCGGCGAGCCCATAAGCAGTCGACGTACTTCCCGCCAGATGAGCGCCGCCTCGCACCGCAGCAGCCGACATGCGCCCTGCGGCGCCAACGGCACTTGCGGCACCACTCAGTCCCGCACGCGTGCCCATGTAACCCGCTGCGCCTAGTCCGGCGGCGGCGAGGCTCGTGCCGACTGCAGACCCCGCGCCGAGTTGCGGCGCTCCTGAGACGAGCCCTGTCGCAATGCCCGGGCCGAAGATCGAGAGCCCCATCAGGGAAAGAGCGCCGAGCACAAGTGACAGCGCATCCGTGATCGTGGGTTGTTCAGCGAAGCCTTGGGTGAATTCGCCAAAGAGACCCGAGCCGATGCCGACGATGACGGCGAGCACGAGAATTTTCACACCGGAAGCAACGATATTGCCGAGGACTTTTTCGGCGAGGAAGGCCGTCCTGTTGAATAGCGCAAACGGAATCAGCACAAAGCCGGCAAGTGTCGTCAGCTTGAACTCGATGAGCGTGACAAAGATCTGCACGGCCAGGATGAAGAAGGCGATGAGGACAATTGCCCAGGCGATCATCAGAACGGCAATCTGGACAAAATTCTCGAAGAAGGAGACGTAGCCCATCAACTGGCTGGCGGCTTCCAGGATAGGATTGCCGGCGTCAATGCCAACCTGCGCGACGCGGCCTGGCTGCAGCAGCGCGGCACCGGAAAGTGCCGACCCTCCCGCCTTGAGGCCGAGCCCGGAAAAGCTCTCGAAGACGATGCCGGCGAGACGATTGAAGTTACCGATGATGAAGGCGAAGAAGCCTATATAGAGCGTCTTCTTCACCAGCCGGTGCAGCACGTCCTCGTCAGCGCCCCAGGCCCAGAATATTCCCGCAAGCGTGATGTCGATGACGATCAGGGTTGAGGTGAGAAAGGCGACCTCACCACCGAGCAGGCCGAAGCCGGAATCGATGTATCGGGTGAAGGTTTCGAGAAAGCGGTCAATCACGCCGGTATCGTTCATGGCGTCTTGTCCTCGCCGATCGAGCGGTCGATCCGGCCGAACCGGTCGTCGGCCGGCCACTCCGGTTTGTCGCGATTGCCGGGCATGAAGAAGCGGCGTCGGCTTTCTTCCCAGGCCGCCTTACAGGCAATGTCGCGGGTGGCCTGTTCGCCGAGCGTGCGGCAACGCGTGAGCTCCCGGACCAGCGGACCGCTATCGGGATCGGCCGGGCGCAGGATTGGCGGAGCAGTGTATTTGTCGTCGTTGCGCGAGATAATGGTGATGGCGACCGCCAGTGCGAGCGCCGTCACCCCGATCAAGCGGGCGGTCGTCTTGAAGTCCATCGGAGAAAGTCCTTAGTCGTGGAACATGCGCACGCTGCTCGGGCTGTAGTTTTTGCCTGTCATGAACCGGCTGAACTGTTCTCGCGCCTGTTCCTGGGCGGCTGCTTGCCTGGCGCTCTCAAGGGCTGCGGCCCGCCCTTGGGCGGCCATCATTGCGGTGAGATCGGCGACCTGCCTTGCCTGAACGGCGAGAAGCTGGTTGCCGGCCTGCGTCGCCTGCAGAATACCGACCGCCGACTGGCTGGCGTCGACGGCCGCACTCGTCTGCTCCCGTGTCCCCTCGATGTTGTCGACGGCGACAGCTCCGGCCTTCAACGAATGCTCGAATGAAGCAACCGAAGTTTGCCAGCGTTCACGCGCATCATCGACAAGCTGCCGGCTGGAGAGATCCGAGCCGAAATTCCCGTAGGTCGACTTGAACTGGCTCTCGATGTCCTGGACCCTGTAGGCAAGCTTGTCGGCCTCGCCGAGCAGGCTCTTCATCTCAGAGAAATTGTCCTCGATCTGGCCAAGCAGCGATGTCGGCAGCGAGGTAAGGTTTCTTCCCTGATTGATCAGCATCTGCGCCTCGTTCTGCAGGGAGGCGATCTGGTTCCTGATCTGCTCCAGCGCGCGCGCGGCCGAGAGTACGTTCTCCGCATAATTCCTGGGATCGAAGACGATCAGTGCCGACGCCGGGCCGCAGGACAGGGCGACGCCCACGGCGACAACACCAGCAGCAGCCAGATGCCGGGCGCGGAGACGGTTGGGGACAGAATTCATGACGAAACCTCCTTTGCGGATTGGTCGACGATGTTGGTGAGGTGGGGAACGAGGTCAGCGGCCCAGGAGAGACCGCGATCGGCAAGCCAAGCCTCGAGAAAATTGGCAGGGCCGCTCTCCGCGATGATCCGCTCAGTTGAGGCCTGATCAGTCTTTGACGAGGCGGCGCAAAGCGCGAGGGCGATCGGACCGAGGCCCAACTCGAACAGCCGATTGCCGCGCCTGGACTGGCAATAGTAGTCGCGCTTCGGAGTCCCTCGGGCGACGATCTCGATCTGGCGGTCGTTCAATCCAAAGCGGCGATAGATGTCGGTGATCTGCGGCTCGATGGCGCGCTCGTTCGGCAGAAACAGCCGCGTCGGGCAGCTCTCGACGATGGCAGGCGCGATTGGCGATCCGGCGATGTCGGAGAGCGACTGCGTAGCGAAGACGACGGAGGCGTTCTTCTTCCTCAACGTCTTCAGCCATTCGCGTAATTGATCGGCAAAAGCGCCGTCGTCCAGCGCCAGCCAGCCCTCGTCGATGATCAGCAGTGTTGGCCTGCCGTCCATCCTCTGCTCGATGCGGTGGAACAGATAGGCGAGCACAGCGGGCGCAGCACCGGTGCCGATCAGCCCTTCGGTCTCGAACGCCTGAACGGATGCTTCACCGAGACGCTCGTGTTCGGCGTCGAGCAACCGGCCAAACGGGCCGCCGATACAGTAGGGCCGCAGCGCCTGCTTCAATGGCGCGGATTGCAGCAGCACCGACAGGCCGGTGAGTGTCCGCTCCTGGAGCGGCGCACTGGCGAGCGATGTCAGCGCCGACCACAGATATTCCCTTACCTGCGGCGTGACGGGTACGCCTTCGCGCAGGAGAATGTCGACGAGCCAGTCGGCCGCCCAGGCCCGTTCGGGCATGTGATGGATGCCGGCCAAAGGTTGCAGCGAGACGTCGCCGATGTCGTCGGACAGATCAGCCAATTTGAGCAGCGCAAGCGGATCGTCCGGGCCCTGCCCGCTCGATGCACTGCTGCCGAGATTCTGCCAATCGCCCCCCATGGCGAGCACGGCCGCACGGATCGATCCGCCGAAATCAAAGGCAAAGACCTGATTGTCTGGGTAACGCCGAAACTGCAGCGCCATCAGTGCGAGCAGGACCGATTTGCCAGCTCCGGTCGGGCCGACAACAAGCGTGTGTCCAACGTCGCCGACATGCAGGCTGAACCGGAAGGGCGTTGAGCCTTCCGTCCTGGCGAATAACAATGGCGGCGCGCCAAAATGCTCGTCCATTGCGGGACCTGCCCAGACCGCCGAAAGCGGGATCATATGGGCGAGGTTTAGCGTCGATAGCGGTGGCTGGCGGACATTGGCATAGACATGGCCCGGGATACTGCCGAGCCAGGCCTCGACGGCGTTGACACGCTCGACGATCGCCGTGAAATCGCGTGACTGGATGAGTTTTTCCGTCAGCCGGAGTTTTTCGTCAGCAATTGACGGATCGAGATCCCACACCGTCACCGTCGCGGTGACGTAGGCCTCGCCGATCTGGTCAGAGCCGAGTTCCTGAAGTGCGGCGTCCGCGTCGGCTGCCTTGTTGGCGGCGTCCGTGTCGACGAGGACCGATGCCTCATTGGTCATCACCTCCTTGAGGATCGCCGCGATGGACTTCCTTTTGGCGAACCACTGCCGGCGGATCCTTGTCAGCAGGCGGGTCGCGTCGGTCTTGTCGAGCATGATTGCCCGCGTCGACCAGCGGTATGGGAAGGCAAGTCGGTTGAGTTCATCGAGAATCCCAGGAAAGGTCGCGGTCGGGAAGCCTATGATTGTGAGCGTGCGCAGATGGGACTCGCCGAGCCGCGGCTCCAGCCCGCCGGCGAGCGGCTGATCGACCAGCAGCGCGTCGAGATGCATCGGTGTCTCGGGAACACGGACACGATGGCGCCTGGTTGAAATCGTCGAGTGCAGATAGGTCAGCGTCTCGGCGTCATCGAGCCAGTCGACTTCGGGAACGAAACCTTCGATCAGGTTGAGCACACGGTCGGTGCGGTCGACAAAACTCTTCAAAAGCTCCACGGGGTCGACGCCGCTCTTTTCGCGGCCTTCGTAGAGCCAGCTTTCCATCCGGGATGTTTCCTCGGCCGGCGGCAGCCAGACAAAGGTCAGAAAGTAACTGCTTTCGAAGAGCTCAGCATGGGACTCGCCACAGCCCTGCCCGGGTGATCCATGGTAGGAGCCACCCTCGAACTGTTCGCGGCGTTCAAGGTCGACCAACGCTGACGCGCTGTCAGGAAAAAGCCCTGCCGGATAGTCCTGCGCTGTAAGTCGGGCGGCTTCGACGAAGATCGCCCAGCCGGAGCCGAGCCGACGCAGCGCATTGTTGAGGCGGGCCGTCGAGCCGACCAGTTCGGCAGGCGTGGCACTGTCGAGATCGGGGCCGCGAAACCGCGCGGTTCGCTGGAACGAGCCGTCCTTGTTGAGCACGATGCCCGAGGCCACCAATGCAGCCCAGGGCAGATAGTCGGCGAGGCAGGATGGCCGTTTGCGGTATTCGGCGAGGTTCATCATGGGAAAGCCTCTCAGCAGCCGAAATGCGCGGGATAGCGCAGGTGCCGGCGAACCACGTCGAGGAACTGGGCGTCGCGCTTGGCTGCCAGCACGGCCGCGAAATGAGCGATGGCCCAGATCACGATGCCGGCGAACCAGAGTCGCAGCCCAAGACCGACCGCGCCGGCCAGCGTGCCGTTGACAATAGCGACCGCGCGCGGTGCGCCGCCGAGCAGGATCGGTTCGGTGAGCGCCCGGTGGACCGGTGCGAAGAAGCCGCGGACATCCTCTTCCATTAGATCTGCGCTCCACCGCCGAACGAGAAGAACGAAAGGAAGAACGAACTCGCCGCGAAGGCGATGGACAGGCCGAACACGATCTGGATCAGACGGCGGAATCCGCCCGAAGTGTCGCCGAAGGCGAGCGACAGGCCGGTGACGATGATGATGATCACCGCGACGATCTTGGCGACCGGTCCTTCGATCGATTCGAGGATTTGTTGAAGCGGTTGCTCCCACGGCATGGAAGAACCGGCGGCGTGTGCAGGAACAATCATCATGGCCCCGATCGTGGTAGCCGTGGCAGCGCGCGCGAGGACCGCACCAAGCTTAGGGATAGACGATGAAGTGAAGCGGATCGGGTTCATTCTGAAGCTCCATGGATGACTCGGGATTCATGGTTGGATTGGCCTCGATTTTGGCTTCGAGCATGCGGTAGTCGCCGGTGGCGGGATCGAGCCCGTCAACGAGCGCGATCTCGACGAGGCGACGGGCTGAACCGCGTCCTGCGAGCACAGCAACGAGATCAATCGTCTCGGCGATCAGAGTGCGAGGAACCGTGACAACGGCTTCCTGTACGAGTTGCTCAAGTCGGCGCAGCGCGCCGAGTGCGGTGCTCGCATGGATGGTACCGATGCCACCTGGATGGCCGGTGCCCCAGGCTTTCAGGAGGTCGAGTGCTTCCGCGCCGCGTACTTCGCCGATCGGGATACGGTCGGGGCGAAGCCGCAGCGACGACTTGACCAGATCGGAGAGCGACGCGACGCCCTCCTTGGTCCGCAGGGCCACAAGATTAGGCGCAGCACACTGCAGCTCGCGCGTATCCTCGATCAGCACGATTCGATCGGAGGTCTTGGCAACCTCTGCCAGCAGCGCGTTGACCAGCGTCGTCTTGCCGGTCGACGTGCCACCGGCGACCAATACGTTCTTACGCTTTTCAATGGCGAGCCGCAGCACGTCGGCCTGCGCCTCAGTCATTACGCCGGCGCCTACGTAATCCTGGAGCGTGAACACGGCGATGGCCGGCTTGCGGATGGCAAAAGCGGGGCCGGCTACAACCGGTGGCAACAGGCCTTCAAACCGTTCACCCGTTTCAGGCAGTTCGGCCGAGACGCGCGGAGCGCCTGGATGTACTTCGGCGCCGACGTGATGCGCAACGAGCCGGATGATCCGCTCGCCATCTGCCGGGATCAGCATCTCGTCGGCGGGTGACAGGCCTTCTTTCAGCCGGTCGACCCACAGGCGGCCATCTGGGTTCAGCATCACCTCGACAATCGAGGGATCTTCAAGAAACCCGGCTATAGCCGGGCCGAGCGCTGTGCGCAGCATGCGCGCCCCACGCGACACTGCTTCCCTGCCGGCATTTTGATTGTCTGCCACTATGATCCCCATTTTCTCGGGCGATTTGTTTCGCACCGCTGACGGGGATGATTAGAAGAAGCAGGAATGTGAGCGTTGCAACAAGGAAAACGGCCGGCAGCAACGCGACGTGCAGAGACTTGCAAAATGCGGTGCAGACGAGCTGACGACCGCCTCGGCCCACTATCCCGGATGCGACTCAGCCGTGTCCGTCGATGCTGGAGGCGCAATGTCCTCTGCAATTTCTTGGCTGAGCTTTGGCCCCTTGCTCAACCTGCGCCCGAGCGCATCGACGAAAGCGTCATAGCGCTGCCGACCTTTCGCGCGCGCTTCAGGCTGAGCGGCGTCAGGTAAGGCCGGAGTTGAGGTGAGCCAGAAGCGCACGAACAACGCCAGTGTCTCGATCGAGATACCGAGATCGCGTTCGACGCGCTGAACGCGCCGCTCGATCTGGTCGAGCCGCCTTGTGATTGCCGCCTCTTTGCGCTCCTCAGCATCCGGAGACAGAAAAGAGGCGATAGCTGCCTCGGCGATCAGCGACAGCGACACATCTCTCTTGGCGGCGTAGTCGGCAAGCGCATTCATGACCTCCGGTTCCAGATAGGCAGACAGGCGGCGCTTTTTCATGGAGGTCAAAGTTCGATTCCATCTTTGGGATCGAGTGCGGCCTGTCGCGCGGTGCGCCGCATCGTCTGGTCGACCGAACGCCGGCGGGCGGCCTCATCATCGGATTCGTCGCGATCAAGGTCGAATTCATCACTGTGCGCCAGCGTGGGCTCCGGCGCGATATCCTCGTGCTCGGGCAGTTCTGGCTGGCGGCGGATACCGCCATTGTCAGGGTCACTGTCTTGCCGGCAATACAATGCGAGCGTTGCCTGCGCCGGCTGCACCTTGGCAACCGACAATCCAGTCCAGTCATCTGGACGCGATACTCCGTCGGTGGTTGTGGGCTTGGGCGGAGGCAGGACGCGCTCGGCAAGCCGCGGATCTGCGAAATAGCGCGCCTTTTTCGCTCGGATCGGGGACAGTCCTGAGACCATCACAATGGCATCGGTCGGTGGCAACTGCATGATCTCGCCGGGCGTCATGAGTGCGCGCGCGGTCTCCTGTCGCGAGACCATGAGATGCCCAAGCCAGGGCGACAGGCGATGCCCGGCATAGTTCTTCATCGCCCGCATTTCGGTTGCCGTTCCCAGAGAGTCGGAGACGCGCTTGGCGGTTCGCTCATCGTTGGTCGCGAAACTCACACGCACATGGCAGTTGTCGAGGATGGAATTGTTCGGCCCGTAGGCTTTTTCGATCTGATTGAGCGACTGGGCAATGAGGAACGACTTGATGCCGTAACCGGCCATGAAGGCGAGTGCCGATTCGAAGAAATCAAGCCGGCCAAGCGCCGGGAATTCATCGAGCATCAGAAGCAGGCGATGCCGACGATCCTTCGCATGCAGATCTTCCGTCAACCTGCGGCCGATCTGATTCAGGATAAGCCGGACAAGCGGCTTGGTGCGGCTGATGTCCGATGGAGGTACAACCAGATAGAGCGTCGTGGGCAGCGCGTTCTCCACCAGATCGGCAATGCGCCAATCGCAACGGGACGTCACCTGGGCCACAACCGGATCGCGGTAAAGCCCCAGGAAACTCATCGCAGTCGACAGCACGCCAGAGCGCTCATTCTCCGATTTGTTGAGCAGTTCACGTGCTGCCGATGCGACGACGGGGTGCGGACCGGCATCGCCCAGGTGCCTGGTCAGCATCATGGTTCTCAACGTCGTCTCGATCGGCCGCTGCGGATCGGAGAGGAATTTGGCAACACCGGCGAGCGTCTTGTCATTCTCGGCGTAGAGGACATGCAGGATCGCGCCGACCAGCAGCGCATGGCTGGTCTTTTCCCAATGATTGCGACGTTCCAGCGACCCCTCTGGGTCGACCAGCACGTCAGCCACGTTCTGGACGTCTCGGACCTCCCACGCGCCACGCCGGACTTCCACCAGCGGGTTGTAGGCGGCTGACGCAACATTGGTTGGATCGAACAGCAGCATACGGCCGAAACGTGCTCGCCAGCCTGCGGTTAGTTCCCAATTTTCACCCTTGATGTCGTGAACGATTGCGCTTCCCGGCCACGTCAACAGGGATGGCACGACGAGCCCGACGCCCTTGCCGCTTCGGGTTGGCGCGAAGCACAAAACATGTTCCGGACCATCGTGGCGAAGGTAGTCGCAATCGAGCTTGCCGAGAATCACGCCATTGGCGCCGAGCAAGCCTTCGGCTTCGATCTCCTTTCGCACAGCCCAGCGTGCCGAGCCGTAGGTGGCCACGTCTTTGGCCTCCCGCGCTCGCCATAGTGACATGCCGATAGCAACAACAATCGCGATGAAACTTCCGCTCGCCGCGATCACCGCGCCTTCAACAAAGACCGTTGGTGCGTAGGCGTCGTAGAAAAACCACCACCAGAAAAATGCCGGTGGCGGATAGATCGGTTGGCCGACAAGTTCGAACCAGGGCGAACCAAGTTGCTCTTGGTAACCCAGTCGCCAGGCCGTCCATTGCGTTGCTCCCCAGGTGGTCGTAAGCACGATGGTCAAAACAGCGATGATCTGACCCCACAATATTTTTGTTGCCGGCATCACTATTCCCGATTCAAAATTCGGGAGCGAGTAAACAGTGTACGAACCGAGACAGTGCAACAGGAAAGGCTTCATCCCCGCAACTTATAGTAGCCAGACCTAGAAAGACTTGCGACCTGCGCCGGGGATTCGTTCTGTAACGGAGCAGCCGCGAAAGCAGCTGGCTGCTAAGCGGCATCATGGCGCATCTTCAACTGAAAGGCGCCGGCCAAACGCCGCCGCCAACTCGCCATCGAAGGGCCACCGCAACTCTATTGCGGCCAGAAAATCCCCCGCAAGCACGCGAGGTTGAGGATCATCAGCGACGAGGGCTCCCGAGTGGCCACCGCTCAGCAAGCCAATCGCCACTGACCCCACTGCCCCTCGCTTGCTGTAGCGCCAGCGGTTTTGCTTGGGATGGCTAGGACGCTGGCCCTACCTGTACGCCAGGAGCGCCCTGACATGAGCATCCGTCATCCGCGTCAACCGCCGCGGCGCACGGTCGTTGTTCAGCCCGGCAGCGCGATGAGCGCTGCGCGGATCAATCCTTTTCCCATGAGTTCAACTCCTTTCGAGCGGCATCGGCCGGCAGCGCGCCGATGCCGTTCTGTACTAGGCCGGCGACGCCGCGGGCTTTCGCCTCGGCCGAGATATGGTTGAGCCGTTCAGCCTTTGCTCCGGTGACGCGGCCATGCATCCACGCGGCTGCGGCGCCAATAATGCCGGCGCCGACCGCGAGGATGGTCGGGTTGGATAACAGGAATGCAAGTAGATTGGTCATGAGAATGTTCCCCAAAATATCAAAATTACCACCCAGCAGAGTTTGCAGGAGACGTGCAGCGACTGGTCCATTTCATAAGAAATCCGCCCCATGCACTTCGCATCGTCGATGAGGCCGTGAGCGACAAATTCAGCGATGCCGAGCGCGAGACTGCCCGTTATCAGGCCAACCATGCCGCCGTGGATTGCCGCGTGAGAGAGCAGGCCATGATACCAGGGGACGCCCGCAATCGGGTTGGCGCGGTTCTTGGCCCTGGCAAGGAAATCGCCCTGAAGCGGATAGTCAGCCAGTGCGTGACCGGCCAGAAGAAGCGCGATCATGGTTAGTAGCGCGGTCATCTTACTTCACCTTGCCGATGTTGGGGTAGCTGCCGAGAGTGGGATCGTTTCGGCGGCGCCGATACTGGGTCAGCGCCGACCGCCAGCATGTAGATCGGGAACCATTTCGGCGGCAGAGCGCCTTTGTAACAGGTTGGGGTCGAGCGACAGGAAGACGCCGACCGCGACGCCGATGAAGGCCTGTAGCCGAACCAGGAAAATGGTCGCCGTTGAGGAAGAACGTTTCGATCTTGGCCCACAGGGTCATTCGCTTTGGTTCGTGCAGCAATCCGGCCACTGGTCGGCGGTCAGCCGAACGGTTACGGTCTTGCTTTCGATGTCAGCGAGCACGGCAGCGGATGGTGTGCATGGGACCCTTTTGCCAGGTTGCAATTGTTGCAGTGTTCGACCACGGGAGTGCACGGCCCATGCTAGGCCTCTGCGCAGCGTAACCGCAGATGTAGAAGTGGCGGTCGGCATGCGTTAATAGCGGCGCCGGCATAGACGCCGCTTTCGATCAGCGCGGCCTCTCCCTTGCGGCGAATGAGGCCGGCGAGCAGTCTTGCCTTTGGCAGTCGTTCCAGTGCCGAGAGGCGCATTCGCCCAGCCGGGATTAGTCGCCAACGTTGACCAAAGCCGACCAAGTGGCAGCGGAGCGAGCCGGTGCCGAGGTAGACCGGCAACGCCATGCCACCGAACACGTCTTGATCCGATGCCGAAGCGGGGGAGGACGAGCCCGGCAGTGTATGCCGACGCCTCACATTTCCAATGACGTCTGTCAGGTGCGCGTTGCAAACATCCATGACCCCGTCCTTCCGCAACAAAGCCCCGCAACGCTTTTTCCTAACCGGCACTGCACCGGTTTGAGCGTGCAAGACGACAAGCGCGTTTGGCGCATCCCCTGATATCTGGATGATGCCGAGCGCCCGGAGGACATGAATGTGGCAGGCCTTTCTTTCCATAGCCTGACGGGTCGCTATTCGGTTTGCGTTACGGGCAATTGGCGCGTCACCTTCCGATGGACGCGGAAGACACGACAGACAATGACTTGGAGGACTCCACTGATGAAGCAAGATCAAGCGCGGCTACCCGCGATGCACCCCGGCGAACTCCTTCGCGTAGACATTATCCCCGCGCTGGCAAGCCCAAGACTGAAATGACCAGCCCGCTGGGCATCTCTCGGCAGACCGCGATACGCTATGTTGACGAGAAGCAGCCCGTCACTGCCGCCATAGCAATCCGGCCTCGGAAAGCTATGCGGCAACGGACCGCCTTTGGCTCAACCAGAAGCGTTACGACCTGGAGCGGGCCGAGCGCAAGGTGGACGTTTCGTCCATTGCGACGCTGGAAGTCGCTAGGTCACGCCAGCGCCAATAACTTGTGATCGAGGGACACGTCACATACCCAATACAATAGCTTTTCTGGCATGCCCTCAAATCTTTCCAAGGCCCCTTTAGGTTCGAACTGCTGGCAACACCGTTTTCCGGCGAACCAGATTTGTCCAGTATCGGTGGCGACGGGACCACCACATGTTTCGGAGCGGGACGAGCTCAGCGTATGAGTTGCGACCTAATGCAAGTGCCCTGCAAGATGTTGATCGAGCAAGTCTAGGCGAGAGCTAGACAACCACTTGCGTGCCGATCTCCACCACGCGTCCGGTCGGAATCTGAAAATACTCCGTCGCATCGGCCGCCGTGCGCGCCAGCCCGATGAACAGCTTGTCCTGCCACACCGGCATGCCGGAATTGGGTGAGGCCTTGAGCGAGCGCCGCGACAGGAAGAAGGACGTCGTCATGATGTCGAACCTCCAGCCCTGCTTGCGGCACATCGCCAGCGCACGCGGAACGTTGGGCTGTTCCATATAGCCGAAGGTCAGCGTCACCCGCATGAACAGCTCGTTGATCGGTTCCATCTTGACCCGCTCGCTGTCGGGCACGACGGGCTGCTGCGCCGTCACCACCGAGAGGATGACGTTCTGTTCGTGCAGCACCTTGTAGTGCTTCAGGCTGTGCATCAGCGCGGTCGGCGCGCTGAGGAGATCGCTGGTCAGGAACACGGCGGTGCCGGACACCAGATGCGGTTTCTTCTTCAACAGATTGCCCGCAAGGAAATCGAGCGGGATCTCGTTGCGGCGCGTCTTGTCGAAGAGATAACGGCTGCCGCGCACCCAGGTCCACATACCCAGCACGATCGTGAAAGCCACTGCCAGCGAGGCCCAGCCGCCTTCGAACACCTTAACGATGTTGGAGGCGAAAAAGCCGATATCGATGAGAGCAAACACCGCCGTCAGCCCGATGGCCAGCCAGAGCTGCCATTTCCAGATGCGGGTCATGATCACATAGAGCAGCACCGTCGTCACCAGCATGTTGCCGGTCACCGAGATGCCATAGGCCGAGGCCAGTTTGCTGGACTCGCCGAAGCCGACGACCAGCATCACTACCACCAGCGCCAACAGAAGGTTGACGCGCGGCATGTAGATCTGGCCGGATTGCTTTTCCGAGGTGTGCAGGATTTGCAGCCGCGGCAGCATGTTGAGCTGCACCGCCTGGCGGGTCAGCGAATAAGCACCCGAGATCACCGCCTGGCTGGCGATAACCGTCGCCGCCGTCGCCAGCACCACCATCGGGATCAGCGCCCAACCCTCGTTCATCTCGAAGAAGGGATGGCCGAGCACGCCGCCATTCGCCAGGATAAAGGCGCCCTGCCCCGCATAGTTCAAGAGCAAACAGGGAAACACGATCGTCAGCCAGGCCAGCACCATCGGCTTGCGGCCGAAATGGCCGAGATCGGCATAGAGCGCCTCGCCCCCGGTGACGGCAAGGAAGACGGCGCCGATCGTGACGGAGGCAACTTTTGGCGAATGGATCAAGAAGGCGACGATATAATGCGGGCTGACTGCCCACAGGATCTCCGGATCGGCGATGATGTGCTTGAGGCCGGAAAGGCCGATGGCCAGGAACCAGACAGCGGTCACCGGGCCAAACACAAGCCCAACGCCGCCGGTGCCGAAACGCTGCACCGCAAACACCATGGCGAGGATGACCAGCGTCAGCGGCACGACATAGGGCTGGAAGGCGGGCGTAACGACATTCATGCCTTCGACCGCCGACAGCACTGAAATCGCGGGCGTGATGACAGCATCGCCGAAAAACAACGAGGCACCGACAATGCCGACGCCCAGGATCAGCGCCGAGCGCTTTGGGAAACTGCCGCGCGCCAGCGCCATCAATGATAGTACGCCGCCCTCGCCGCGGTTATCGGCGCGCAGCACGAACATGATGTACTTTACCGTAACCGTAATCGTGAGCGACCAGATGATCAGCGACAGCACGCCGAGAATATCTGTAGGGTCAGCGATGTTGCCGCCAGACGAGGCATGCAGCGCTTCGCGCAGCGCATAGATTGGGCTGGTGCCGATATCGCCGTAGACAACGCCGAGCGCACCCAGCATCAACAACTTGGTACTTTGTGTATGAGCCGAGCCGAGATGTTCCGCTAGTTCCCCACCGTCACAATTGTTGGCAGATTCCACGACAGCCATCCGTATGCTCCCATGGGTGCTGCGCTCTGCAGCCAACGCAATTCTGCATTTGCGAGGCGCGCCCCTTGCGATGGGTAGCCTCGGCCGATTGGGCGGTGCAACAGGGAGAGGGAGGAGCTCGCTGCACTGCCGCTATCGGCCGAGGCGTCAGGTAATTGCTAACAGGGACTGCCATCTTGAAGTCGACTGGCACGTCACCCGGTCGGTTATCACATTAACCGGTTATCAGCAATTTATAGCGCTTAATCTGTGCGTAATACCAGACCAATTTTGGCTGTTAAACTCTAAAGGCTGAACTTTTATTGGCAAATTAGGCATATCACTAAACTGCATACAGTATTTACCCTCGGCGATATTGATCAACAGACTATCGACTGGCGACTGTTGGAAGTCAATATTTTCATGGTTTCAGATGTAGCATTTCGGAAGGCTTGTCATAGAACATGAGCGTCCAGATCTTCATCGCCTCGCGACTACAGATCGGCGCGGACCGAACCGTCCGCCTCCTGAATACGGGAGCGTTCCGCCTGACCTTCCGCCACGGGCCGAATGCGCTTGACAACATGGCACGGGCCCGTTCAACTTGACGCATTCACCAGGGGAGTCCCGGCAAGGGGCTGAGATACTGCTGGCTTTCGCGGCGCAGTGACCCGTTGAACCTGATCCAGTTCATACTGGCGTAGGGACGGTGCAAGCGCTTTGCGGGAGTTCACGCCCGTAGTCCTGTATTGAACAGGCAGGCCAAAGCGTCTTTTCATCCTTCCGGCACAGAACTGGGTCTCCAATGCATGAGCAAAGGAGCCTCACGATGAATGCCCTTACCCCCGCCGTGTCGACGGGACCGCTGCCCGCCTCACGAAAAGTCCACAAGCTCGGTACCATCCACCCGCAGATCAGGGTGCCAATGCGCGAAATCTCCGTCCATCCGACGGCCGGCGAGCCGCCCGTTACCGTCTACGATCCTTCCGGCCCCTACACAGACCCGACTGTCGAAACGAGCATCGAAAAGGGCCTTTCCCCGCATCGCCACAAATGGATCATGGCGCGCGGCGATGTCGAGGCCTATAACGGCCGCCATGTCCGGCCGGAAGACAACGGCTTTGCGACTGGCGAGCGCCTGACACCGGAATTTCCCGTTCGCAACCGGCCGCTCAGGGCCAGATCGGGCAAGGCAGTGACGCAGCTCGCCTATGCCCGCGCCGGTATCATCACGCCCGAAATGGAATTCGTCGCCATCCGCGAGAACATTGGACGTGAGATCCTGCAAGGCAAGCTTCAGCGGGATGGCGAGGCCTTTGGCGCCTCGATACCGGATTTCGTCACGCCGGAGTTCGTGCGCGACGAGGTGGCGCAAGGGCGCGCAATCATCCCAGCCAACATCAACCATCCCGAAAGCGAACCGATGATCATCGGTCGCAATTTCCTGGTCAAGATCAACGCCAATATCGGCAATTCCGCCGTCACCTCTTCCATGGCTGAAGAGGTCGAAAAAATGGTCTGGGCGATCCGCTGGGGCGCCGACACGGTGATGGATCTGTCGACCGGGCGCAACATCCACAACATCCGCGAATGGATCGTGCGCAATTCACCGGTCCCGATCGGGACGGTGCCGCTCTATCAGGCGCTGGAGAAGGTCGCCGGCATCGCGGAGGACCTGAACTGGGAGGTCTATCGCGATACGCTGATCGAGCAGGCCGAGCAGGGCGTGGATTATTTCACCATCCACGCCGGGGTGCGGCTGCACTACATCCCACTGACCGTTGATCGGGTCACGGGTATCGTCTCGCGGGGTGGGTCGATCATGGCCAAATGGTGCCTGCACCATCACCGGGAAAGCTTCCTCTACGAGCATTTCGAAGAAATCTGCGACATCTGTCGCGCCTATGACGTCTCCTTCTCGCTCGGCGATGGCCTACGCCCCGGCTCGATCGCTGACGCTAACGACGCGGCGCAATTCGCCGAACTGGAAACGCTCGGCGAGCTGACAAAAATCGCCTGGGCGAAGGATTGCCAAGTCATGATCGAGGGGCCGGGGCATGTCCCCATGCACAAGATCAAGCAGAACATGGACAAGCAGCTCGCCATCTGCGGTGAGGCACCCTTCTACACGCTTGGACCGCTGACGACCGATATTGCGCCCGGCTACGACCACATCACCAGCGGAATCGGTGCTGCCATGATCGGCTGGTTCGGCACCGCCATGCTCTGCTATGTGACGCCGAAGGAGCATCTCGGTCTGCCAGATCGCAACGACGTCAAGACCGGTGTGATAACCTACAAAATAGCCGCGCACGCCGCCGACCTCGCTAAGGGCCATCCGGCGGCGAAAATCCGCGACGATGCGCTGTCGCGGGCCCGTTTCGAGTTCCGCTGGGAAGACCAGTTCAACCTGTCGCTCGATCCCGAAACGGCGCGCTCGTTCCACGACGAGACCTTGCCAAAGGAAGCGCACAAGCTGGCGCATTTCTGCTCCATGTGCGGGCCGAAATTCTGCTCCATGCGCATCTCCCATGACATCCGCGCAGAAGCGCAGAAGGAGGGGATGGCGGCGATGGCGGAAAAATATCGGGCGGGCGGCGACCTTTATATGCCGGTGAGTATCACCACGCCCAAAGTGTCGGAGCCGCTATGAGGATCTTGGTCACGGGGGCCGGCGTCGCCGGCCTCACCACGGCCTTCGAACTCGCCATTCGCGGCGCGGCGGTGACCGTCGCCGAAATCGGGTGTGGTCTCGGCGGCAGCGCATCGTGGTTTGCGGGCGGCATGCTGGCGCCCTGGTGCGAGCGTGAAAGCGCGGAGCAGCTTGTGTTGGACCTCGGACGCGGCGCCGCCGACTGGTGGGATGCCGTGCTGCCCGGTCAGGTGACGCGGGCCGGAACGCTGGTTGTTGCAACGCCGCGGGATGCGAGCGAGCTTGACCGCTTCGCAGGCCGCACCTCAGGTTATCGCTGGACCGATGAGGTCGAAATCGCGTCGCTGGAGCCCGACCTCGCCGGCCGTTTCCGCCGCGGGCTGTTCTTCCCCGGCGAGGCGCATCTCGATCCACGCGACGCGATGGCAGCGCTTCATGAAAAGCTCGTAGCCATGGGCGTCGACTTCCGCTTTGCCACGGACGCCCGGCAGCTTTCCGGATTCGAACGCGAGATCGACTGCATGGGAATGGCTGCAGGCGATGAGAGGCTGCGCGGCGTTCGCGGCGAAATGCTGATCCTGCGCACGCCCGATATCTCGCTGTCGCGTCCAGTGCGGCTGCTTCATCCGCGCTTTCCGCTCTACGTGGTGCCGCGCAGCGATCACCGTTTCATGGCCGGCGCCACGATGATCGAGAGCGATGATTGTGGTCCGGTCACGGTCTGTTCGATGATGGAACTTCTCAGCGCTGCCTGCGCGCTCCACCCGGCCTTCGGTGAGGCCGGTATAGTCGAGACCGGCGTCGGAGTTCGTCCAGCCTTTTCCGACAATCTGCCACGTGTCGAAGCATGCCGAAATGGCGTCGCGATCAACGGGCTCTACCGCCATGGTTTTCTTCTTGCGCCCGCCATGGCGCGGCTGGCGGCCGCTTTTGTGTTCGATCACGACAAATCCGAGGAGCTCGCTCATGAAACTGATGGTCAACGGCGAAGCGCGTGAGGTTGCTGCAACCACGCTGGCAGAGCTGCTAGCCGCGCTTGACTATGAGGGCGATTGGCTGGCAACGGCTGTCAACAGCGACCTCGTGCATAAAGTCAACCGGGCAGAATTCCTGTTGAGCGAAGGCGACCGGATCGAGATCCTGTCACCCATGCAGGGTGGGTAGGACCATGTTCGATCTTTTTGGAACGACGCTTGCCTCACGCCTGCTTCTCGGCACCGCCCAATATCCTTCACCAGCCATCCTTGCCGATGCTGTCAAGGCGTCCGGGACGTCGGTGGTGACCGTCTCCTTGCGGCGTGAAATGGCAGGCGGCAAGGCTGGCGAGAAGTTCTGGTCGTTGATCCGCTCGCTCGGCGTCCACGTCCTGCCCAACACTGCCGGCTGCCATTCCGTCAAGGAGGCGGTCACGACCGCGAAAATGGCGCGGGAAGTCTTCGGCACAGACTGGATCAAGCTCGAAGTGATCGGCAACCATGATAACCTCCATCCGGACGTGTTTGGCCTGGTCGAAGCCGCCCGCGTCCTGTGCGAGGACGGCTTTGCCGTCTTCCCCTACACCACCGACGACCTCGTCGTTGCCGAACGGCTGCTGGACGCGGGTTGCAAGGTCCTGATGCCGTGGTGCGCACCGATCGGTTCCGCGCTCGGGCCGGTCAACATCTCGGCGCTGTGCTCGATGCGCGGACATTTTCCCGGCGTCCCGCTGATCGTCGATGCGGGGCTTGGACGACCATCGCACGCGGCAACCGTCATGGAACTCGGCTTCGACGCCGTCCTCCTGAACACGGCGGTTGCCAAGGCAGCCGATCCGGTCGGCATGGCGCGCGCGTTCCGCAAGGCGGTCGATGCCGGCCGTGAAGCCTTCTGCTCGGGAATGCTCGAACCGCGCGATGTCGCCATGCCGTCGACACCGACATTTGGCAGGGCGGTCTTTTCATGAAGCTCGACCCCTTTTACCTGATCGTCGACAGCGCTGCCTGGATTGAACGGCTGGTCCCGCTTGGCGTTAAGCTGGTGCAGTTGCGCATCAAGGACAGGGACGAGCCCACGCTGCAGATGGAAATCCGCCGCGCGATCGACGTCTGCACGGTCCATGGTTGTCAACTGATCATCAACGATTATTGGCGGCTCGCCATTGAGGAAGGCTGCGACTTCGTCCATCTCGGTCAAGAGGATCTGGCTGCGGCCGATCTGCTGGCGATTAAATACGCCGGATTGAAGCTCGGGCTTTCGACCCACGATCACGCCGAACTGGAAACGGCGCTCGCGGCCGAGCCGGACTACGTGGCGCTGGGGCCGATTTATCCGACTAACCTCAAGCAAATGAAATGGGCGCCGCAAGGGCTCGAACGGATCAGCGCGTGGAAAGACAGGGTTGCGCCGATCCCGCTGGTTGCCATCGGCGGGCTCAGCCCTGACCGGCTCGACGGTGTCTTCGAAGCTGGCGCGGACAGCGCGGCTGTGGTCACCGATATCAGCCTGAACGCCGATCCTGAAGCGCGCACGCATGAATGGATCGAGAAGACAGACAGATGGCGCTGAGGCAAGAGCCGTATGTGCTTGTCGTCGGTGGATCGGACTCCAGCGGCGGTGCCGGCGTTGCACGCGATATCGAGACGATCTCTGCCATCGGTGTGCGCACCTGCCTTGCCGTCACTGCGGTGACGGTGCAGACACACGATGCGGTCATCGCAATCCATCATCTGCAGCCCGGCCTGGTCGCCGACCAGATGCGCGCAGCACTGCGGGCCAACAAGGTGTCGGCCATCAAGATCGGCATGCTATCAACCGGGCGGGTCATTGTTGCGGTTGCGGCCGTGCTCCGCGAATATCCACGGATACCGGCAGTACTCGACCCGGTGCTGGCTTCCTCTTCGGGCAGGCCGCTCCTGGAGGCGAATGCGATCGGCGTCATGAAGCGTGATCTCATGCCGGTTTGCCATCTCGTAACGCCAAACCTCATTGAACTGGCGGTCCTTGTCGGTGCGGAACTGGCAGCGGACGATGATGACACGCTCCGGCAGGGAAAAAGATTGTTTGCGTGCGGGCCGCAGGCGCTGTTGCTTAAAGGTGGCCATGCGAGCGGACCGCGATCCACCGATATCCTGTTGACCTACAATCAGGAACCCATTCGCTTTGACACACCCCGTCTTGCCGGAACGATGCGCGGGACCGGCTGCATGCTGGCCAGCGCCATCGCCGCGCATCTGGCGAATGCGAGGTCGCTTGAAGAGAGCGTGCTCGAAAGCAAGCGGTTCGTCCTCAAGAAGCTTAAGGAGAATTCTGCCGGATGATCCTACAAGCCACTCGAGCTCCCATCGGGAGATTGTGCTTGGCTCCCGGCGGCGGCCGATGCGAGATTGGCAAACTGAGCGTCAGTCCTCGACGTCACAGGTCCCGGGCCATAAGGCGGAAAAATTGCCGGGGGATGACGGCCAGCAGTTCGTTCCGCCCCGGTTTTCGATGGTGCGAGTGGCCGACAAGCCCGCCCGGCAGCAAAACCGGCCTCAATGAGGTTTGCTTTCATACATCTCGTTGCCCCAGAACCGTGGTCGATCGTTTGGTGAGATGGAGACATCCTCGACTTGCGGCAGCGACAGGTCTACCTCGTCTGGCAATTCACCAGCCATAGCGGCGGCGAGCTTCGCCTGATCGAGCTCCTTTTCCCAGCGCGCCACGACAATCGTCGCGACCGCATTGCCGACGAGGTTGGTCAGTGCCCGGCACTCCGACATGAAGCGGTCGACGCCGAGGATCAGCGCCATACCGGCAACCGGCACGGAGGGCACGACCGACAGCGTCGCCGCCAGCGTGATGAAGCCAGCGCCGGTGATGCCGGCGGCACCCTTGGAGCTGAGCATGGCGACGAGAAGCAAAAGGACCTGGTCGCCGAGAGTGAGGGGCGTGTCGGTCGCCTGTGCGATGAACAATGCCGCCAGCGTCATGTAGATGTTGGTGCCGTCGAGGTTGAAGGAATAGCCGGTCGGGATGACCAGGCCGACGACCGAGCGCTTGCAGCCGGCGCGCTCCATCTTGACCATGAGGCCGGGGAGCGCCGCCTCTGACGAGGAGGTGCCGAGAACCAGGAGCAACTCTTCCTTGATGTAGCGGATCAGCGCAAGGATCGAGAAGCCGTTGTAGCGGGCGACCGCTCCGAGCACCATCAGCACGAATAGCAGCGAGGTCGCATAGAACGTGCCGATCAGCATGGCGAGATTGGCCATCGAGCCGATGCCGTATTTGCCGATGGTGAAGGCCATGGCGCCGAAGGCGCCGATGGGGGCTGCCTTCATCAGGATGGCCACGAGGCGGAAAATCGGTGCGGTCAGCGCCTGCAGAAAATCGACGACGGCACGGCCGCTGTCGCCGACCAGCCCCATCGCAATGCCGAACAGCACCGAAAAGAACAGCACCTGCAACACATCGCCCTGCACGAAGGCGCCGGTGATCGTATCGGGGATGATGTTCATCAGAAAGCCGACGATGGTGGTGTCATGCGCCT
Organism: Mesorhizobium sp. BHscii; assembly: GCF_053848065.1. NCBI lineage: Bacteria > Pseudomonadati > Pseudomonadota > Alphaproteobacteria > Hyphomicrobiales > Phyllobacteriaceae > Mesorhizobium > Mesorhizobium sp. BHscii. The sequence continues at coordinate 28,195 of NZ_JBSPKW010000027.1, forward strand.
TTTCGGTAAAGGTCATCACCTTCGATGCGTCGAGTGTGGCCGGATTGATGTGCATGCCGGCGCCGGGCTGGACAACGTTCGAGACGATGAGGCCGATAACCAGCGCCAGCGTCGAGAACACCAGGAAATAGATCATCGCCTTGCCGGCGACACGGCCGACTTTCTGCAGGTCGGATACGCCGGCAATGCCGGTCGCCACCGTCAGGAAGATCACCGGCGCGATGATCATCTTCACCAGTTTGATGAAGGCGTCGCCGAACGGCTTCATCGCGGCACCTGTCTCCGGATAGAAATGTCCAAGCAGCACCCCGGCGGCGATCGCCACCAGGACCTGCACATAGAGATGCCGATAGAAGGGAACCTTGCCGCGCGGCTCGGCGGCAGCGATCGTTGTCTGCATGATATCCTCCGTTGCGCCCCGATCGGGAGACCCGACCTCCCGGGACCTTAAGCTTCAACAGCCTCGCGGCTGCTGAAGCTGAGTTCGCAACTGGCGTGCCAGACGCAGCCTGTGTCGATAAGTCCTTGATCTTTAGCGCGTAATCATCAATTCACGCCGCTTGCCCCTGGGCAAAAAGTGCGGCTGACCGCACAAATATGATTGTCCGTTGTGCGAAATCATGCACAAATGGGCGATGCTGCAGCGCCCCGCCTCCGACCTGCCTTCGACGCCCGAGCAACTCGGCAGGCGTGCGGTCCGAGCCTGGTTTGGGTTCGCGGCAATAGGGGTCGCGATCATTGCCGCGGCGCTCCATAGCTCCGGCCTCTACGCTCGGGACATCGAACTCAAGGCGCTGGTGGCGCAGGCGCGCACAGATGCGAACCTGAAAGTGGCGCTGCTTACCGCTGTTTTGGAAAATCCCCGCGCACTGCCGCTGCTGCTATCGGAGGACCAGCAGGTGCACGATGCTCTGGCACGGCGCGATGCCGTCGCGATCGATGTGCTGAACCGCAAGCTTGAAAGCCTTGTCTCCGGCACCAAGGCATCGGTGCTCTACGTTGCTGGCAGCGATGGCATAGCGGCCGCGTCTAGCAACTGGCGCGAGCCGAACAGCTTCGTGGGCAGCGACTACGGCTTTCGCGCCTATTTCTCCAGGGCGATGCAAACCGGAACAGCCGAATATTTCGCGCTCGGCAATGTCAGCAAGCGTGCCGGTCTTTACATTTCGCGGCGTGTCGGCAGCGCCACAGCACCTCTCGGCGTCGTCGTCGTCAAGATGGAATTCGACCAGCTCGAGGCGAACTGGCGCGAGGCGAATCGGCCGACCTATGTCAGCGACGAACATGGTGTCGTGCTGGTCACCAGCATTCCATCTTGGCGCTTCATGACGACAGCAGCCCTTGCCGGGCCCAACGTTGCCGCGATCCGCGACAGCGAGCAGGTCGGAGATGCGCCGCTTATGCCCTTGCCGATCACGCGACCCGAGGCATTGAGCCAGGACGTATCGATTGTCCATGTCATCACGCCAGGCAGCAACGACGCGGAATATCTGCGCCTCTCGAGGCCGGTCCCCACCACACCCTGGCGGCTCGACTATCTCGTCCCTTCGGAAGTGCCGGTCGCTACCGCTGTCCGCGGCATGCGGCTTCTCGCGCTTGGGATCGTGTTTCCGCTCCTCGGCCTGGCTGCGTATCTGCTCTGGCGCCGGCAATCGGCGCAAATGCGGATCGCGACCGAACAGGCGGCGCGCTCCGAACTCGAACGCCGTGTCGCCGAACGGACCGAGGATCTAAGCCGCGCCCGCGATCGGCTGCAGTCAGAGATCATCGGTCACCGCAGTACGGAAGCGAAACTCCAGGTGGTGCAGCAGGAACTGGTCCAGGCAAATCGACTGGCCATCCTTGGCCAGGTCGCGGCCGGCGTAGCGCATGAGATCAACCAACCGGTTGCTACCATCCGGGCCTATGCCGACAATGCCCGGACCTTCCTGGAGCGCAAACAGACCGCTCCGGTCGAGGAGAACCTCGGCGCCATAGCCGCGCTGACGGAACGCATCGGCTCGATCACCGAGGACTTGAAGGCCTTCGCCCGCAAGGGCCGCACCGCCGCTGGCCCGGTGGAATTGCGCGGCGTCATTGAGAGTGCAGTAGTGCTGCTGAGAAGCCGTTTTGGCGGCCGGCTCGACGCGCTTGTCGTCGAGCCGGCGCCCGCTCCGTTCAAGGTCATGGGAAACCGGGTCCGGCTCGAACAGGTGCTAATCAATCTCTTTCAGAATGCGCTGGAAGCGCTTGACGGCTGCGACCACGCTAGGGTGGAGGTTTCGGTGGAGGAAACGACTGATGGCGTGGCGCTCAGCGTATTGGACAACGGGCCCGGCATTCCGCCGGCGATCCTGAAGTCGCTGTTCACGCCGTTCAACACGTCGAAGGAAACCGGCCTGGGCCTAGGCTTGGTGATCTCGAAGGACATCGTCGCCGACTATGGCGGCCGCATCGAGGTCGCGAGTGGCGACAGCGGCACATGCTTCACCGTTCATCTTTTGAAGGCAGCGTAGTCGAGCATGACACACCAGAGCGCAGCACCGGTCGTCCTGATCGATGACGACCGTGACCTCCTGAAAGCCACCGCGCAGACGCTCGAGCTTGCCGGATTCGCGGTGTCGGCGTTTTCAATGGCATCGAAGGCCCTGGCCGGCATCGATTCCGATTTTGCCGGTGTGGTTGTGTCCGACATCCGCATGCCAGAGATCGATGGCTTGCAGCTTTTCGACCGCATCCTGCGGCTCGATCCGGACATCCCCGTCATCCTCATCACCGGTCACGGAGACGTCCCAATGGCAGTCAAGGCGATCAAGGACGGCGTCTACGACTTCATCACCAAGCCGTTCGCCGCTGATGGACTGACCCAGAGTGTGCGGCGGGCAGCGGAAAAACGCCGCCTGACCATGGAGAACCAGGCCCTGCGCGAGGCGGGCGAGCTGGCGCAGGACAGCTTGCCGCTGATCGGCCAGACGCCGGTGATGGAAAGGCTGCGCCGCACCCTACGGCAAATCGCAGACACCGACGTCGACGTGCTGGTGACCGGGGAGACCGGCTCCGGCAAGGAGGTGGTGGCCGGATTGCTGCACCGCTGGAGCCGCCGCGCCAAGGGCAATTTCGTCGCGCTGAATTGCGGGACGTTGCCGGAGACGGTGATCGAAAGCGAGTTGTTCGGCCATGAGGCAGGCGCTTTCACCGGCGCGCAGAAGAAGCGGATCGGTCGCGTCGAGCATTCAAGCGGCGGCACGCTGTTCCTCGACGAGATCGAAAGCATGCCGGCGTCGACACAGGTGCGGATGTTGCGTGTGCTGGAAATGCGCGAGGTCATGCCGCTCGGTACCAATGACGTAAGGCCAGTGGATCTGCGCGTCGTCGCCGCCGCCAAGGTCGATCTCGGCGACCCGCGCCAGCGCGGCAACTTCCGGGAGGATCTCTATTACCGGCTCAACGTGGTGACCGTCTCCCTTCCACCGCTACGCGAGCGCCGCGACGATATTGCTCTTCTGTTCGGCTACTTCGCAGAGCGTGCCGCGGCCCGCTTCCGCCGCCCGGTGCCTGCCGGACCGGCGTCGTTGCACCGCTATCTGCACGAGCATGACTGGCCGGGCAATGTGCGCGAATTGGCGCATTTTGCCGAACGTTTCGTGCTCGGGCTGGCACAAGAAATGCAGACACTACCCTCTGATGCGGCTCGGCCGCTGCCCGAGCGCCTGGAGCGCTTTGAGGCCGACATCATCCGCGAGACGCTGGGCCGCAACGGCGGCGATGTCAGGCGTACGGTCGAGGCGTTGGGCATTCCGCGGAAGACCTTTTACGACAAGTTGCAGCGCCACGGCATCGTAAGGGGCGATTTTTCCAAGTAGTCGGCAATCTTCAAACTCGGTGCAAGCTCGACGCGCGCGAAAGGCAGGCCGCAGGTGCTACAGACAGGCCCGAAATTCATTCTTCTTCTCTCGTTGTGGAATTGAAGTCGGTTGTCGATCCCCCTAAAGAAGCGTCCGGAGAGGACGAAGCGCGACCTGTTCTCTGCTGCGCGCGGTGGCGGCCGAATCATATCTCTTCATAACGCAAGCTAAGAGTCTCCTCCCGGACCGCATCTTCGGCCTTGGATTGCTTCTGGTCCGCGCGGTAATCCCTTCGCCGTCCGCGTCGATCTCCTCGAGATGCAGCAGGCAATGTCGCGTGGACCATGCACCACCATGTTCAATCCCTCGGGCATGTGTCGCCGGGGCGGAGGGCCTTCCCCATCCTGCCAAGGAGGACCAGCACATCTATGCCGGGCCTAGTTGAGCCCGCCGGCTCGGCGCGATTCCTGATTTCTGACCACCCGGTCGTGTTCAGCATCTACCTTGTCGGACATTGCCTCGAATTTGAGCCGTCCGCCATCCTCGCTGATCGTGTTGAAGTCGTTCTCCGAACCCGCGTTCAGGATCGACGACGTGAAGCTCTGGCCGGTCGTCTTGTCGAAGACGTGGATCTGCGTGTGCCCGTTGTCACGCGCAAAGTGACGCAGCTGCGCCTGAGTTACATAATGGTGCTTTTTAGGGGACTTGGCTAGTTTCGACCATAGGGACAAGATAAGATGCACTCATATGGCGACCAAGATGGTCGCTGTCGGTCTAGAACGACTATCGGCAAATTTACAAATCATGTTTGAAAAGCCGCCCGTAGTACGGAAAAACGAAAACGAGTTGTCTGCGGCACCGAAGCGTGTCCAGCAGGCCATCAACGCGCTCCTTCGAAAAGCGCCGCCGCCACTTGCCGACGGTATGCTCATGAACGCCGAGCTCGGCTGCCGCGGCGGCCATCTGCGCACCGCAGAATGATCCGGCATCGTTCAGACATCGACTGCGCCACACGACGCCGGCGAAGCTGACGCTCAAGATAGGCCCGCTCATCCGCACTCAACACCAGCGGCGAAATCGGACGTCCAGTCGCATTGGCCATCGACTCGCTCCTTCTTCAGTCACGAGCACAACCCTATAATGAAATGAACTTCAGTTCCAAATGACTAGCCCGAGAGCACATTAGAGCGGGATGAATTGAGGCTGAATCGAAGGGGGATTCCCGAAGGCGAGCAAATCTGATTCAACCTGCTGGCTGGGTCAGGAGGCCAGCATGGATGGGCAAGCCTTACTCGATGGATCTTCGCACGCGGGTGGTAGCGTCGGTTGAGCAGGAGGGGCTGTCGCGACGTCAGGCGGCAGAGCGCTACGGGGTTGGAATCAGCACGGTCATCCGATGGGTGCGCCGCTTGCGCGAGACGAACAAGCTGACACCCGGCAAGATGGGTGGGCACAGACCGAAGAAGATTGCCGGAGAGCATCGGGAGTGGCTGCTGCGGCGCTGCCGGGCGCCGGAGTTCACACTGCGCGGTCTTGTGGCCGAGCTTGGCGAGCACGGCCTGAAGGTCGATTACCGCTCGGTATGGGAGTTCGTTCACGCCGAGAAGCTCAGTCACAAAAAAAGACGCTGATCGCCAGTGAGCAGGATCGCCCCGATGTGGCGCGCCGGCGGGCCCAGTGGGTAAAGTATCAGGACCGCATCGATCCTTCCCGCCTGGTGTTCATCGACGAGACCTGGACCAAGACCAATATGGCGCCGCTCAGAGGATGGGCGCCGCGCGGCGAGAGGATCAAGGCCAAGGTGCCGCACGGTCATTGGAAGACCATGACCTTCTTGGCGGCACTGCGCCACGACCGTGTCGATGCACCATGGCTGATCGACGGACCGATCAACGGCGAGCGTTTCCAGCTCTATGTCGACAAGGTTCTCGTCCCAACCCTCAAGCCCGGTGACATCGTCATCATGGACAATCTCGGTTCGCACAAGGGCAAGGCCGTGCGCCGTGCCATCCGCTCGGCCGGCGCCAGGCTGTTCTTGCTGCCCAAATACTCCCCCGACCTCAACCCTATTGAGAAACTCTTCGCCAAGCTCAAGCATTGGCTGCGCAAGGCTGCCAAGCGAACGGTCGAGACCGTCTGTGACGCCATCGGCCAAATCCTCGGCACTGTCACGTCAACCGAATGCAGAAATTACTTCATCGAGGCCGGCTATGCGCCAACCTAAATTCATTCCGCTCTAGGCGCGCATCGACGAAGCGGCGATCGTTTCATCCGCATTGAGAAAACCTTACAATTGGCGGATGCAGTGATGCTACCCTTAGCGAAGCCCCGGGGGTTCTCCACGCCAAAACCATTCCTCGTACGCCGATGCTATTGTGCGAATCTCGAAGACCGGGTGACTATATCGCCTAAGACAGCACGGAGAAGCGTTCTAACTTCCTGTTCGGCGAGCCCCGGCGCAACTCCTGATTCGGACAGTTGGACGAGTATTGTCTCGACGGTGCTGCGCCAGAAGGCATTTGCGTCCTCCCCGTTCTTGGATTCCAGGACCCGGGCGATAGATTCGACCAATTTTCGCCGACGATGCAGCGGAAACGCGCTTATGTTTGATTCACCCATCGACCACCTATTGCCTTCAGTCTCGCGAATAACCCGCCGCGGGTTAAAAAATTTCGTTAACAGCGCCTTTTTTGGACATCCGGGGAAACGCTCGCCTAAACCGGCTGACGCATCGCAGGGCCGCTGAAACCGCTCCGCGGGGCCTCATTAGCCCACCGAACCGGAATTTCGCTCCCCGCGAAATGGGTCCCGAATATGGGGGCCTGGGCTTATCCGTTGCCTCCTACCGGCGGGCCGACAATCATAATGGCGGGCTCGCCCGAAAGCAGCTTCTTGGCCGCTGCCTTGACCCCGGTCCGTCGATGCTGCGGAGATCGTCTCGCCATAGATGCGATTGGCCTCTTCGGCGTACGATTGCAGATACGCTGCAGCATGCGATACCTCCGACCTGTCTTCGTCGAGCGGCTTGCCCATTTCCGCTGTAAGAATCGCAGCGAGATCGCCGGCGTGGTTGATGATCAACTGATGCCATCGCCACAGAACGTCGCTGCGCTCGCGGGCGGTCAACACCGCCCATCCCGGCTGCGCGATCGCCAGACGGCGCTGAGTGTGGGCTGAACGCCGACCACATAGGTCAGATCGAGCTCGGACAGGCCCGCGCGGAAACCGCCGTCGGCGCCATATCCGGCGTCGGCCAGAACCACGCCGGGCGCGACGCCCTCGGCCTTGGCCGTCTTGATCTGCGCAAGCGCGATCTGCGGCTTGGTCTGGAACGTAATTTCTGCGGGAATCTTAGCCTTCCTGCGTTGTTCAGCGGGGCTGCGTCATTGGCGATCGATAGGCTGACCGCAATCTGACAGTTGTCCTGCTTGCCCAACTGGCCGCAATACTGACGCGCTACGCCCACCGAGTGCTTGCCCTTCTTGGGAAAGCCCGTGTCGTCGACGATCCACGCCCGGATCGGTCCACGCAGCTCGATCTGTGGAAGGACCCAGTCGCGAACCCGCGCCAGCAAGGCCGCGTCCGACCACGGCGCCTGTCCCACGAAATGCAGCAGAGACTGATGCTTGGCCGCCACCCGCGACGGCGGCGGCGGGTTGTCAGCACGCCAAGGGCCATGCTGTCGACACGTAGCTGATGTTACTGAGGCGAATGGCCTCGGGAAGACGGGCAGAGGCTGCGTGCCGCACGCGCCGTGATAGCCTTGGCGCTTCGGGACCGTTCGGAGGGGCCACAGTTTTCTGGCGCGAAGCACGGGCGATGCGTGTCCAAAAGCTGACAGAGGCAGACAAATGTCAGGTTCGGAACACATCGGCAAAAGTGTCAGGTTCATTACGACCGGCCATCTGGGCACTGCGGAGGTTTTTCCAAGCAATCAGGGGCTTACTGACGCTGAGCGCGCTGGCACGGCTTTTGCACCCTTGATGCTGACTGCATGCAATTGGGGGCAAGACGAGCAACGCTCTCTTCCCCCCTGAACCCGTGTGCTGTCTCTGAGCGGGAACAAACTCGCGCAAAAAGCAAGCTTTGGAGAGCAACATTGGTGGCATTACAGATCGAGTCCCCGGCTCCTTCGATTAAGGTCGAGAACTGGCTGCGTGGCGAGCCCCTCACGAGCTTCAAGCCCGGCAAAGTGTATATCGTCGAATTTTGGGCAACATGGTGCGGACCATGTGTGGACGGGATGCCGCATCTGATGCAATTGCAGGAGAAATACAGGGACAGCGGAGTCGAGATCGTCGGAGTCGCGGCTTCTGAAGACGCTCCAACGGCCGATGAGGCCCGAAGCCAGTTGGACGCGTGGTTGACCGAAAAGTTCTCGAATCTGAATTATCGGATCGCGTTCGACTCCACAGGCGAAATGGACAAGCTTTGGATGGAGCCTAGCTTTTCTGTCGGGATTCCGACCTCGTTCGTGGTCGACCGTGACGGTCACATCGCCTTTATCGGTCGTCCGATGCAACTCGATGAGGTCTTGCCGAAAGTGCTCAACGGCAGCTGGCGCAGCAGCGATCAAGCGAAAGCCGCCGATGCGGAGCGGATTGCGGAAGGCGAACCCATAGCGCGCGAACAAGCGCTGAAGAAGCCGATCAATGATAGATATTGGGCGGCGATGGAGAAAGAGGATTGGAAGACGGCGCTCTCGGCGATCGAAGAAGGCATCGCCTTGTTGCCCGACAAGCTCGGTTTTCGCCGGTCTCATGTGGGTCTGTTGCTTCACAAAATGCGCGACATGCAGGCCGGCTTGCCCGTCATGCGCCAATTCGTTCGCGACGCGATCAACAGAAACTCCGAGGATTGGATGATTGCGGCGCTAGACGAACTCTTCTTTCCGAACTTTGACCATTCGCACTTTCCGTCTGCTGAGCGCCTGGCTATGGGCAAAGAGCTGTCTGAACACATCCTGGCACTGAATCCCCCGGAAAGCGACCAACGTAAGCTCCTGCCTTATCCGGTGGCAGCGCTGTATTATAACGAGAGCGGTAACAAAGATCGGGCGATCGAGCTGATCGAGCTGGCACTGAAATCGCAGGGCGGTCCGGAGCTTATCCGGGACGAAGATGAACAGGACGAGATATTGCATTTGCTGCAGTTCCTGGCCAACTTCAAGGGTGAGAAGGTTTGTTACGGCGGTCTCTGTGTGGCTCCAAACGATGGCCGATTCGACAGGTGGTATACCGTTTGCGGCTGACCGTCAGGTTTGATGTGAGGAACAGAATTGGCCGGGCGGACAAGTTTTGATGTGAACGGCGCAAAACCCCGCCCGGCCTGCCAAATCGCCTGGCCCCGATCTTCTGGGCCATATCCGAAGGGACGGCGGCCGCCTACGACCCGCACGGCGCGGGTCTTTGGCTAGGCTGAGCTGAGCTACGGGTTTGCCTCCTTTGAACCCTCACGCCTGCGACTTCATGCCGGTAGCGAATTCGATCTTGGGCGGCATGGCAAGCCACAAGGGATGGCTTGGCTGGCGGCATGCCTTTGCCGATGTGGTGCCCCCGCCCACGCATGGCTTCGCCGGCAATCAACGGGAACGCCTGTCGCGCAATCGATATCAGGGCTTTCAATCCCGGAACGCCGGCGCCATCCTCAACCACTCGATCAATGAGGTGTCGGGCTCACGGCATGGCAGCTTGGCCCAGGGAAACGCCAAGCTGACAAGCAGCAACCGGCTGCCGTGATCCTCAATGAGACGACCGGGGCCTCGGCCCTGAATGAAATGCTGGAGGTGCATGGGATGGCGGCCGACGCCATTTTCGCCAATCCGGACGGGATGTCTTGCGACGGCCGCGGGTTGTCAGCACGCCAAGGGCCATGCTGTCGACCGCGTGGCGAGCTTGGCGCCGACGGCGTCCACATCGACCGAATCTGCTGACAATGAGGACTTGTAGGATCCCCCAGTAGGCGAAAACCCATGACGATCATCTTCACGCCGGCCGCGATCTGAAGCACGCGTCCGGCGCGCTTCATGCCTTTCCCTTTGGCGAGGCTTTCGGTGAAAAACGGACGGAAGGATCGGAACACCAACGCCGCTGAACGGGTGCCGAGCTGTGCAATCCCGTTCGACGAGGTTGAGGAAAGCGCCGCTGAATGCGGGTCTGCACGCTGCCGATGGAACGGCGTGGTGCGCCCACTACCGCGTTGCCGGGCCATATAAGCGATCTGGCCCGGCGCGAGAGCACTCATGTCCACAGAACGGGATTGCACCGGCCGTCACCACTGTCAAAAAATGGCGAAGTGGTGATCCGGCACGGTATCGACGCTTAGCTTTTCCCGCGCTTTGGCGATTAAGCGTTCCAGCGTGGGAATCTCGGGCACCCCTTCGATCACTTCGTCGCCGAGAACCAAGGCCGGCGTGCCGGTGATGTACAGGTCCGTGGCGAGCGCGCGATTGCGCTCGAGGGTGTCTTCGATGGCGGGATCTTCCATGTCCCGCTTGAGCTTCTCAACGTCGAGGCCCACCTGTCGTGCGATAGTCAAAATGGAGAATTCGCTGACCTGGCCGCGAGCAGCCATAAGGGCGTGATGAAACGGCTCATATTTTCCCTGTTTGCGGGAGGCGAGCGCCGCCACTGCGGCGAATTTGGAACCCGGTGCCTTGCCCGGAAACTCTTTGTAGAGAACCTTCAGCTTGGGATCGTTCTTGAGGGCTTGCTGGATGATAGGGTCTCCCGCCCGGCAGTGCGGACAGTTGTAGTCCAAAAACACCACCAGAGGGACGTCGCCATTCGGGTTGCCAGCAGTTGGCGCAGAGGGATCGTTGAAGAGTGCGTCGCGCCGCTCCGGAATGAGCTTCCGCCAATCCGCCTCGAGCAGGCGACGGTTTTCGCGCTGGCGCAGGTGGTCTATAACAGGTTGCGCTACAAGCCCGGCAAGAAGCAGGGCCAGGATTAACAGAGCGATATGGCCGGCTCTTGGTTCAGGCATGGGTCAGGCTCCAATCAAGAGTGAACGGCAGGGCGGCAAAGAGGGCTTGCGGGCCGCGGGACTCGCGCTGCGGTTTGCAGGTCATAAGAATCAACATGCTGTCTCCTGACCGGATCGAGGTGGGCTCCTCCCTCCCGGGCATCTCCCGTCGCTGCGCTCCGGTCGAACGTTGCGCCCAGGGTCGCAGCAAGCACCGTGCCAATTGCGACAGCGCCGACAAACGCGCAGGTTTCCGGGATTCATAAGGGCCTCTCGCCGCGCTTTTGCGGATTCCAGCACTCGCCTGGCGAATACCCGCACATTCAACTCGGCGACGGGCGGCGGGACCGGTGGCGGAATCCCCGCCGCCCTGCCCTGTCCGCTCATTCAGCGGTTGGCGGCGCAAACGGCGGCGCGGCCTCGGCCCACTGGTCAGCGGTCCGGAAAGCCGCCACGATCGGCATAGGCGCGGACCGGAACCGCCATCCAGGCGGCTAGCTTCCAGCGCCCCGTCGTGCCTTCGGACAAGACACGCACGATCTGCTTTTGCGTCTTCACCTTCTCCGAGACATGGCGTCGGCGACCTGCGTTTCAGCGATGTGCGCCAGCATCGCGTCGGCTACTTCCTTGTCGCGTATGCAGATCGAAGAAGGTCTCGTCTGGCTGCCACAATGCGCTCATGCCGACATTCAGATGGTTACCGCCCTCTTGGACCACGGCGCATCCGGCCCTCCAGCCACTCGCCAGGACGATGGTGAGAGCGCACCACATCGTCGTCGGAGAGCCTCCAAATGCGGGCGAAGATTGGCGCCGTGGTATAGTCGCCGCCATTGCCGCCGGTTTCGCGCCGTCCTCATCCGGCGCCCCCAAACAAAGCCAAAACCTCGGGCCGTTTTCGGCTCGAGTTCCCGGTTCAAGCTTGAACGTCTCGTTCACGACGATCTGGCGTGCGGCGACACCGCGGCGCCTGGCGTCGATGCTTCAGACGACGTTGGGCGCTGGCCACGCCTTTTCCGGCGGCGCGAAGCTGCGTGATCCCGTGTCAAAAGCTGACAGCTGCAGACAAAATGTCAGGTTCACTACAACTGACATTCAGGTTCACTACAACTGACATCTGGGCACTGTGGAGGTTTTCACGGCAAATCGCGCTTGCTGGGCGCTGAGGTGCTGGCACGGGCTTTGCAAGTTAAGAGGTGGCAACACGGAACGAGGGTGACTGCACCCAAAAGCGCAAGAGAAGCGATGCGCTCCTCCCTTGAACCCGTGTACCCCCTCTAAGAGGGAAACAAGACCACAAAAGTCGCGCAACCTTTGGCAACAGCGTTGGGTCGCAACATGAAAATGCAGATGGACTTCACGGCTCCTTCGATCAGTCGACAACTGGCTG